>DATENM010000062.1 GCA_035275065.1 Blastocatellia bacterium | reverse complement strand
GCCGTCAGCGGCAGCTCCCCCAGCTCCACAAACGCCCCCGGCACCATGTACTCCGCCAGCCGCTCCCGCAGCCACTCTCGCAAACCCTTGCCACTCACCTCCTCCCCCTCCGCCTCCCTGACGTAGTAGCAGACCACCTGCGGCCCTCGCCCTTCCTCTTCTCGCACCACCACGGCGCTCGCCTTCACACCTGCCGCCTCGTTGACCGCCGCCTCGATCTCTCCCAACTCTATCCGATACCCTCGCACCTTCACTTGCTGATCTCTTCTCCCAAGGTACGCCAGCTTCCCCTCGCCATCGTATCGCCCTAGATCGCCTGACCGATATACCCGCGCTCCCGCCTCCCCGCTCATCCCGTCCGGCACGTAGCGCTGCGCCGTCAGCCACGCATTGCCTAAGTACCACGCCCCCACACTCTCTCCGCCGACGCATATTTCCCCCACCGCTCCGACCGCCGCCACCTCGCCCCCAGCCTCCACCACATACGCCCTCATCGTCGGGATCGCTCTGCCGATCCCATCCTTCCCCCCCTCGATCTCCTCCCGCGTCACTTCCTGGTAGGTTACATGTACGGTCGTCTCCGTTATCCCATACATGTTGATCAGCCTTGTCCTTGCATGCGCCTCGTTGAACCGCCGCAGCAGCCCCACCCTTAGCGCCTCGGCCCCGAAGATCACCGCCCGCACCGGCAGCTCCTCTATTCCCTTCCCAACCAGCTCCTCCATCAGCATGTAGAAATAGCTCGGCGTTTGCGACAGCACGCTCACCCCCTCCTCCATGATCTGCCGCGCCATCAAGGCCGGGTCCTTCCTCACCTCTTCTGACACGACGATCACTCGACCCCCGAAGAGCAGTGCCCCATACATCTCCCATACTGAAAAGTCGAAACTGTAGGAATGAAACATCGTCCAGACGTCAGAGGCATTCGGGCTCAGCCTCGCCGGGTCATTGATCATCAGCTTAACGACATCACAGTGCCGGATCATCACCCCATTGGGCTCGCCCGTTGAGCCGCTCGTGTAGATGCAATAGGCCACCTTCCCGGCGCTGGCCTGGCTCGCCGGCTCGCTCGCCGGCAGCGCCTCGATCTCTGCCCGGCATTCATCCAAGTTGATCACGCAAGCAACGGTCTCTCGCGCCAGCCCCGCATGAGCATGGGTCGTGATGCAGTGCGCCACCGCGCCGTTGCTCAGCATGAAGCTGACTCGCCCGGCCTTGAACTGGGGGTCTATGGGCATGTAAGCGCAGCCGATCTTCAGGATCGCTAACGTCGAGACGATCATCTGAGAGGATCGGTCGAGCATCACCCCGACGAGGGCGCCGCCGCCGGCGCCCTGCAGCAGCAGGAAGTGAGCCAGACGGTTAGCCGCCCGGTTCAATTCGCCGTAGCTCAGCAGTCCTTCCTCATCCTGTAGCGCGACGGCATCGGGAGCGCCTTGCGCCTGGCGCAGGAAGAGCTCATCGAGGCAGAGCTGGCGGTCGTAGTCGCAAGCCGTGTCGTTCCATTCGAGCAGCGCCTGCTGGCGCTGCGCCGCGTCGAGCAAGTCGAGCTCGGCAATCGCCCGGCCGGCATCGGCCGCCATTTGCGCAAGCAGGCGCTCGAGCTGGGCGAGCTGGCGCAGCGGGGTGGTGCGGTCGAAGAGGTCGGTGGCGAACTCGGCGCTCAGGCGCAGGCCGCCGGCGGCCGGGCTGGCCATCAGCGTAAGGTCGAGCTTGGCCGTGTCGTGCTCGGCGGCGGCCGTCTGCCAGGCCAGGCGGCCGGCCGTCGGCGTGCGGCTGGGTTGAGGCTGGTTCTGGAGGACGAGCTTGACCTGGAAGAAGGGCGAGCGCGAGAGGTCGCGCTCGGGCTGCAACTCTTCGACGAGGCGCTCGAAGGGCACCTCCTGATGAGCGTAGGCCGATAGCGCCGTCTCCCGCACCCGCGCCAACAACTCGGCGACCGTCGGATTATTCGAGAGGTCGGAGCGCAGCACCAGCTGGTTGACGAAGAAGCCAATCAGCGGCTCGGTCTCGACCCGCCCGCGGTTGGCGACGTCGGTGCCGATGACGATATCGCGCTGGCCGCTGTAGCGACTCAAGACCACCTTGAAGGCCGCCAGCAAAGTCATAAACATCGTCACGCCTTGCTGCCGGCTCAGCCGCCGCAACTGCTGCGTCAGTTCCTCACTCAGGCGCAAGCCGACGCTGCCGCCGCGATGGCTGGCCACCGCCGGCCGCAGCCGGTCGGTCGGCAGCTCCAGGACCGCCACCTCGGCCAATTGCCGCCGCCAGTACGAGAGCTGCTCGTCAAGTACCGCGCCTTGCAAGTACTGCCGCTGCCACACCGCGTAATCCGCATACTGTATCCGCAGTTCCTCTAAGGCCGATGGCCGCCCCCGACTGTAATCTTCGTAGAGCCGGCTGAACTCAGAGACCAGCACCCCCGTTGACCAGCCGTCCGAGGCGATGTGATGCATCACGACTACCAGGATATGCTCATCAACCGCCGCCCGCAGCAGCGCCGCCCGCAGCACCGGCCCGCCTCGCAGATCAAACCCTCGACTGCTCTCCTGTCGCACCACCTCGCCGGCCACTTCTTCCTTGCTCGCTGCCGGCAGCGCGCTGAGCTCCCACAGCCGCAGCCGCACCACCGCCTCGGCCTCGATCACCTGCACGGCCTGCGACTGACGCAACTCGAAGCGCGTCCGCAGCACCTCGTGCCGTCGCTCGATCTCTCCCAGGCTCTGCTCCAGGGCCGCGAGGTTCAGCTCGCCGCTCAGCCGCACCGCCATCGGGATGTTATAGGCGGCGCTCTCCGGCTCCAGTTGATGGATGAACCACAGCCGCTGCTGCGCGAACGACAGCGGCAACTCGCCTTCTCGACTCACCCGCTCAATCGGAGTGGCGGCGACGCTCTTGCCTTGCCGCTGCTGCTGTTGCACGGCCGCCGCCAGCCCTCGCACCGTCGGTTGCTCGAACACCACCCGCAACGCCACTTCCACCCCAAGCACCTCGCGTAGGCGTGAGATCACTTGCGTCGCCAGCAACGAATGGCCGCCCAGCTCGAAGAAGTTCGCTTCGACGCTCACCTCTCGCTGCCCCAGCACCTCACTGAAGATGCCTCCTACCAGCTCCTCGATGACATTCTCTGCTGGGGCTGCCTCCCCCTCTCCAGGTAACTCTGCCGCCGGTGCCGGCAGCGCCTTGCGGTCGAGCTTGCCGTTGGCCGTCAGCGGCAGCTCCGCCAGCTTCACAAACACCGACGGCACCATGTATTCCGGCAGCCGCCGGCTCAACCCCTCCCGCAGCTGCTTGCCGCTCACCTCCGCCCCATCCTCACTCACCACGTAGCAGACCACCTGCGGCCCTCGCCCTTCCTCTTCGCGCACCACCACGGCGCTCGCCCTCACCCCTGCCTCCTCGTTGACCGCCGCCTCGATCTCCCCTAGCTCCACCCGATACCCTCGCACCTTCACCTGCTGGTCGCTTCTTCCCAGGTACTCCAGCTCCCCATCGGCACTGTACTTCACCACGTCCCCCGTCCGATACAGCCGCGCTCCAGCCTCACCACTGTAGCCATCCGGCACGAACCGCCAAGCCGTCCGCTCCGCTTCTCCCCAGTACCCTCGCCCCACTCCCGCTCCCCCGATGTACAGCTCCCCGATCACCCCCGCTCCCACCGCCTCCTGCCACCTGTCCATCACGTACATCCGCAGATTGCTGATCGGCCGCCCCAGCCCCACCACCCGGCTCCCCTCCTTCCCACTCACCTCTCGCCGCGTCACGTCCACCGCCGCCTCCGTCGGCCCATACAGGTTCTCCAGCCGCCGGCCCCCACGCTCATAAAACTGCCGCGCTGCCTCCACCCCTAGCCCCTCGCCGCTGCTCACCACCAGCCGCACGCTCCCGCTCCGCTCCCACCCCCGCTCCCGCGTGTAGACCTCCAGCATCGACGGCACGAAGTGCAGCACCGTCACCTCCTGCCGCTCCACCTCCTCGCCCATGTACTGGCTGTCGCCTTGCCGCCCCGCCTCCAGCAACACCACCGCCGCCCCGCTCACCAGCGGCCAGAAGACCTCCCACACCGAGACGTCGAAACTCACCGTCGTCTTCTGCAACACCCGGTCCTCGCCTCGCAGCCCGTACTGCCGCTGCATCCACCGCAGCCGGTTGACGATGCCGCCGTGGCTGTTCATCGCCCCCTTCGGTCTGCCCGTAGACCCCGACGTGTAGATGACGTAGGCCAGGTTCTCGCCACTCACCCTGACGCCGGCCGGCACCCGGCTCGGCTCGCCGGCCGCCAGCTCCTGGCGATAGTCGCCGGCCAGGCTGACGACGGCGCCGGCGAAGCCCAGGCGCGCTTGCCACTGCGGCTCCGTCAAAAGCACCCGGGCGCCGCAATCGGCCAGCATGAAGGCGACGCGCTCCGTCGGGTAGCTCGGGTCGATGGGCACGTAGGCGCCACCGGCCAACAGCACCGCCAGCAAGCCAACGATGAGCTCCGGGCGGCGCTCGGCGCAGACCGCGACGGCGTCGTCGCGCCCGACGCCGAGCTCGCCGAGGCGGTCGGCCAGTTGCCCGGCGAGCTGCCGCAGGGCGGCATAGGAGAGATGGCTGTCGAGGTGGATGAGAGCGACGGCGTCGGGCGTGCGTTGCGCCTGCTGCAAGACCAGCTCGTGGAGGCCGAGCTGGCCGTCGTCTTCCCAGGCCGTGTCGTTCCATTCGACCAGCGCCTGCTGGCGCTGCGCCGCATCGAGCAAGTCGAGCTCAGCTACCGCGCGGCCGGGGTCGGCCGCCATCTGCGCCAGCAGGCGCTCGAGCTGGGCGAGCTGGCGCTGCAAGCTGCCGCGGTCGAAGAGGTCGGTGGCGAACTCGGCGCTCAGGCGCAGGCCGCGGGCCGTCGGGCTGGCGACCAGCGTGAGGTCGAGCTTGGCCGTGTCGTGCTCGGCGGCGGCGGCTTGCCAGGCGAGGCGGCCGGCGGCCGGCGGCGGGCCGTCGTCGGGCAGGTTCTGGAGGACGAGTTTGACCTGGAAGAAGGGTGAGCGCGAGAGGTCGCGCTCGGGCTGCAACTCTTCGACGAGGCGCTCGAAGGGCACCTCCTGGTGGGCGTAGGCCGACAGCGCCGTCTCCCGCACTCGCCCCAGCAGTTCCTTGACCGTGAGCTCGCCCGACATGTCGGAGCGCAGCACCAGCTGGTTGACGAAGAAGCCGATCAGCGGCTCGGTCTCCTGGCGATTGCGGTTGGCGACATCGGTGCCGATGACGATATCGCGCTGGCCGCTGTAGCGGCTCAAGACCACCTTGAAGGCCGCCAGCAAAGTCATAAACAGGGTGACGCCTTGCTGCCGGCTCAGCCGCCGCAACCCCTGCGTCAGCTCCTCGCTCAGGCGCAAGCCGACGCTGCCGCCGCGATGGCTGGCCACCGCCGGCCGCACTCGATCCGTCGGCAGCTCCAGCACCGCCGCCTCAGCCAGTTGCTCACGCCAGTACGAGAGCTGCTCGTCGAGCACTGCGCCTTGCAAGTACTGCCGCTGCCACACCGCATAATCGGCATACTGGATCGCCAACTCGGCCAGCTCTGAGGGCTGGCCCTGGCGGAAAGCTTCATACAAACTGTTTTTCTCTCTGTTAAGTATTCCAATACTCCACCCATCGCTGATTATGTGGTGCATCGTCACTATCAGCGCGTGCTGCTGATCGGAGGCTTTTATCAGTAGGGCTTTCATCAACGGCCCTCTCCGCAGATCAAAAACTGTTTGGCTCTCCTCCTTTGCAATTATTTCTATTTCTCTCTGTCGCTGCTGTGCTTCTAATCCGCGCAAATCTACAAGCGCCGGTCTCCACTCTTCCGCTTCTTTTATGATTTGCACTGGTTTCCCTTGCCACTCTTCAAACCTTGTCCGCAATGATTCATGCCTTCTCACGATCTCTCTTAAAGACTGCTCCAAAGCGGCGATGTTCAGGTTCCCGGTTATATTGACAAGAATCGGGATGTTATAAGCCACGCCGCCCGGCTCAAGCTGATCAATAAACCACAACCGCTGCTGTGCAAACGAAAGCTCCAGCGGCCTTTCTCTTGACGCCACCTGAATCTGCTGCGTGTCGGATGTCGTTGGTTTGGCTCGCTTCAGTTCTATGATCCCCACCACTCCCGCAACCGTTGGTTCCTGGAAGAGACTTCTCAACTCGACATCCACCTGCAGAGCTTGTCGTATCCTTGATATGATCTGCGTGGCCAGCAGCGAGTGCCCTCCGATTTCAAAGAAGTTGTCATGGAGGCTCACATGCTCCACTCCCAGAACCTCTTCGAATATTCCCGCGATGATTTCTTCTATCGGCGCCCGGGATTCCAGGTCGTCCTCGTTTCTGTGAGACGTGGGCACGGGCAGCGCCGTCTTGTTTATCTTGCCATTCGCGGTGAGGGGCATCACATCCAGCATTACCCAAACCGACGGCACCATGTACTCCGGCAGCCTTTCCCGCAAGTAGTCATGCAATTCTGCCGGGGTAATCGCTCTGGTCGCCACAACGTAACCGATCAATTGCTTATCGGCACGGTGGTCACTCGCCAACACCACAGCTTCGGTGATGCTGCTGTGCTGGCAGAGAACCGATTCGATCTCTCCAAGCTCTATTCGGAATCCGCGAATTTTTACTTGATCATCGACACGCTTCAGGTACTCTATCGACCCGTCAGAAAGATACCTGCACAAGTCGCCTGTTCTATACATCCTCGCACCAGGGCTGCCGCTGAAGGGGTTCGGCAAGAACCGCTCGGCGGTCAGTTCTGGCCGATTCAGGTATCCCCTTGCCAGTCCCGATCCACTGACGCACAACTCTGCCGGGACGCCAACCGGCACCGTCTCCTGGTGCTGGTTGATGATATAGATTTGAGTGTTCCATATCGGCTTGCCGATGGACGGCGCTGCCTTCCCATTCTCCCTCTGAACCTCGGCGGCGCTCGCCACCACACTGTACTCTGTGGGGCCGTAGTGATTGACGAAATCAAATCCAACCCTGTCTCGTTTGTGCTGTTTTAGCCGGTCCCCTCCGGTCAACAATGTCCTCAACTTTAGCAGTCCGGCCTGCGGCTCGCTCATTAAGGCTTCCGCCAGCGGAGTCGGCAGGAAGCTGATGGTGATCTGTTCGCTGTCGATCCACCGCATCAGCTCAGGCACCGAGCTTCTTACATTCTCTTCAGCAAGAAAAACGCTAGCCCCGCTAGCCAGGTAGGGCCATAGCTCCCACACCGACGCGTCGAAGCTGAGACCCGCCAAATGCGTCGCCCGGTCGCGCTCGTCTACCGCATGCCTGTGCCTATGCCAGTGAACCAGATTCAGCAAGCCGCTGTGCCTTATCGCCACGCCTTTGGGCTTGCCTGTGCTCCCCGAGGTGTAGATGACATAAGCCAGGTTCTCTTCGAGGGTTGATGACTCAAAATCTAAATTGCTGTACTGACGGATGGCCTCCCACTGCGTGTCTATGCAGAGTACTTCAGCCGGTAGTTCCGGCAGCCTCAACATGAGATCTTGCTCGGTGAGAATTAATCTCACCGCCGCGTCCTCCAGCATGTGGCTAATCCTCTGCTTCGGGTACAGGCTGTCTATCGGCAGGTATGCGGCCCCTGCCTTTAATACCCCGAACAGCGCGGTCACCATCTCCACGCTTCTATTCATGAACACGGCCACCACCTCTTCGGCGGCTCTCTGCCTGCTCATGATGAAGCGTGCGATCTGATTGGCTCTCGAATTGAGCTCTCGGTAGGTGATGCTGCATCGGCAAGAGGCCACTGCCGTCGCTTCTGGTGTGCGCAAGGCCTGCTGCTGGATCAGCTCGTGTATGCTGTTAGGCTCAAACTCGTTTGCTGTCTCATTCCACTGCTCTAAAATCTGCTGCTTCTCTTCATCAGTGAGCATCTCTGCTCGGCTCACGAGTCGCAGCACATCTCTGCACATATCTCCGATGACTCGCTTGTAATGCTCGCCCATCCGCGCGATTGTCTCTTCATCATACAAGTCTACGTAGTACTCGATGGTTCCAACGATTCGCTGATCCTTCTCGCTCAACGACAGGGCGATGTCCAACTTTGCGGTCCCTGTCTCTACGCTTGCCGGTGCCAGTCGCAGCTCTTTCAGCTTCACTTCTTGACCGGGCGCGTTCTGCAAGGCAAACATAACCTGGAAAATTGGCGTGGAGGACAGACTTCTCGCAGGCTCCATCGCCTCGACCAATTTCTCAAATGGCAGCTCCTGATGCGCCTGTGCATCTAAAGCCCTTTCTCTGATTTTTGTCAGCAGGTCCCGGTATGTTGGCTCTCCTGACAGGTCGGTGCGCAGCACCAGCGTGTTGACGAAGAAGCCGATCAGCCCTTCCGTCTCCTTGCGATTGCGACCGGCGATGGGCGTGCCGACGGCGATGTCTGTCTGCCCGCTGTAGCGATTCAACACCACTTTGAAGGCTGCCAGCAGCGCCATGTATAGCGTCACCCCTTCTTGCTGGCAGAGTCTCTTAATTGATTCGGTCAACTCAGGCCCGATAATTAAAGGAAGCCGCGCCCCCAAAGCAGTCTGCACTGCCCGCCTGGGGCGGTCGGTCGGCAGCTCCAGCACCGCCACCTCGGCCAATTGCCGCCGCCAGTACGAGAGCTGCTCGTCAAGTACCGCGCCTTGCAAGTACTGCCGCTGCCACACCGCGTAATCGGCATACTGTATCCGCAGCTCCTCTAAAGCCGATGGCCGCCCCTGGCTATAAGCCTCGTAGAGCCGGCTGAACTCACTCACCAGCACCCCCGTTGACCAGCCGTCCGAGGCGATGTGATGCATCACCACCACCAGCACATGTTCGTCCTTCTGCAACCGCAGCAGCGCCGCCCGCAGCACCGGCCCGCCTCGCAGATCAAACCCTCGACTGCTCTCCTGCCGCAAGATCGCTCGTGCCGCTGACTCCCTCATCTCCGCCGGCAACTGACCGAGTTCCCAGAGCCGCAGCCGCACCCCGCCCGCCGCCTCGATCACCTGCACGCCTTGCTGCTGCCGCAGCTCGAAGCGCGTCCGCAGCACCTCGTGCCGCCTCGCGATCTCTCCCAGGCTCTGCTCCAAAACCGCGAGGTTCAGCTCGCCGCTCAGTCGCACCGCCATCGGGATGTTGTAGGCGGCGCTCTCCGGCTCCAGTTGATGGATGAACCACAGTCGCTGCTGCGCGAACGACAGCGGCAACTCGCTCTCTCGACTCACGCGCTCAATCGGCCCTGCCGGGAGGCGGCTGCCGCCTTGCTGTTGCTGCTGCTGCACGGCCGCCGCCAGCCCTCGCACCGTCGGCTCCTGGAACAGCGCCCGCAGCGCCACTTCCACCCCAAGCACCTCGCGCACTCGCGACACCACCTGCGTCGCCAGCAACGAGTGACCACCCAGCTCGAAGAAGTTCGCTTCGACGCTCACCTCTCGCTGCCCCAGCACCTCACTGAAGATGCCCCCCACCAGCTCCTCGATGACATTCTCTGCCGCTGCTGGCTCGCCCTCACCGTCTATCGCTGCCGCCGGTGCCGGCAGCGCCTTGCGGTCGAGCTTGCCGTTGGCCGTCAGCGGCAACTCTGCCAGCTTCACAAACGCCGCCGGCACCATGTACTCCGGCAGCCGCCGGCTCAACCCTTCGCGCAGCTGCTTGCCGCTCACCTCCGCCCCATCCTCACCCACCACGTAGCAGACCACCTGCGGCCCTCGCCCTTCCTCATCGCGCACTACCACGGCGCTCGCCTTCACCCCCGCCTCCTCGTTGACCGCCGCCTCGATCTCCCCCAACTCCACCCGATACCCTCGCACCTTCACCTGAGCATCGGCGCGCCCCACATACTGGAGCTGGCCATCGCTGGCATGACGGACGAGGTCACCCGTGCGATATAGCCGCGCTCCGGCTTCGCCACTGAAGGGGTCGGGGACGAATCTCTCGGCTGTCATCGCGGCCCGCTCGATATATCCTCGCGCCAGCCCGATTCCCCCGATCTGTAGCTCTCCGGTTACTCCGACCGGAACAGGTTGGTGACGGCTCAATACGTAAGCTTGTGTGTTACATATTGGATGGCCCATTACCGGCTGTATCACCTCTGATGCTACGCGGGCAATGGCCGAGTCTACGGTACATTCTGTTGGGCCATAGACGTTGTAACAGGTTAGCTCTTTATTTCGACTCAGTTCTTGCCATAGAGTTGCATCCAGCTCCTCTCCACCTATCAATATTGTTTTGAGAACCGTTTTGCGCGGTACAGTAAGCCCTTCCGCAAGCAGGGTTCGGAGTTGTGCCGGCGTACAATCCAAGACCTCAATCTGTTGCTCGGCTAAGTACCTTAACAGCCAGCGCGGGTCGCGCCTCACCTCGCCTGGGATAATGTGTAAGGTATGCCCATCGAGTAGCTGAATCAGTTGCTTTACGGATGAATCGAAGGCCAAGGGGGCATTCACGGTCACACGCAATTTCTGCGGGTGCTTCGAGTAAATCTGCTCATGCAATCCTTTGCGCAGATTCAGAACCGAGGTTCTCCGAACCATCACGCCCTTAGGTGCGCCGCTTGACCCTGACGTGTAGATGGCATAGGCGAGGTTATCGCCATGTCCGAGATTCGATGAGTTCTCGTAACCGTGCTCGGATATCTCATTCCAGCTGCCGTCTAACGAGATGACTTCCCTTTCTCCCGCCGGCAATAAATGCGCAGAGCTTTCTTGGGTAAGCACAGTTTTAATGCCCGCGTCTTCTAACATGTACCTTATGCGTTCTGGCGGCGATGTCACCTCCAGGGGAACGTAAGCCCCTTCGGCCTTTAAGATGGCCAAGAGCGCGGTTACCATCTCCAGGCTTCGCTCTGTAAAGATGGCCACCAGGCTATCCGGCCCTACCCCTCTGCTTCTTAAATATCGGGCAAGGCGGTTGGCTCTGGTGTCCAGTTCCACGAAACTGATTTGCTGATCGGCATAAACCACAGCGATTGCATCGGGGCTACGTCCTACCTGCTCCTCGAATAGCTCATGGAGAGCCCGGTCGGTCGAGTCGTCCGCCCGTGTGTCGTTCCATTCGACCAACGCCTGCTCCATCTCGTTTTCCCTGAGCAATGGAATATCCAATGCCGGGCATTCCGCATCGGCAGCCATCACCTCCAGCACCCTTGTTAGATGGCCCAGCATCCGCTTGATTCTGCTTCCGTCATAGATATCCGCGTCATATTCGAGCGCCCCATGAAGGTGCCCCCCGGCGACGCTTGCCAGCAGCATCAACTCGAACTTCGCGGTTCTCATTTCCGCTGGCACCAAAGAAAAAGTTAGGCGGGAAATCTGCAAGCTTTCCTGCGGCGCGTCCTGCATGGCGAGCATTGTTTGAAAAATGGGCTTGCGGCTGAGGCTGCGTTCAGGATGTAGCTGCTCAACCAGCATTTCAAAAGGCACGTCCTGATGCGCATATGCTCCAAGTGTAATTTCCCTCACTCTCGCCAATCCGTCTCGCAGGCACGGGTTATCCGACCAGTTCGTCCGCATGACGAGCGTATTGACGAAGAATCCAACCAAGCCTTCTATATCTGTCCTGTTGCGGTTGGCAACGGGAGCGCCTACGGCGATATCATCCTGATGTGAATAGCGGACAAGCAGTACCTGAAAGGCTGCAAGCAAGGCCATAAACAAGGTCACGCCCTCTCGGCGGCACACGGCATTGAGCTGATCCGTAAGCTCTGTTGGTAGCAGGAAACTCTCCCTCTCTCCGAGGTGCGTTGCCAAGGCCCGCCTGGGGCGGTCGGTCGGCAGCTCCAGCACCGCCACCTCGGCCAGCTGCCGCCGCCAGTAGGAGAGCTGCTCGTCAAGTACCGCGCCTTGCAAGTATTGCCGCTGCCACACCGCGTAATCGGCATACTGGATCGCCAGTTCGGCCAGCTCTGATGGCTGGCCCTGGCTATAGGCCTCGTAGAGCCGGCTGAACTCAGAGACCAGCACCCCCGTTGACCAGCCGTCCGAGGCGATGTGA